>NZ_UHDZ01000002.1 GCF_900458815.1 Staphylococcus saccharolyticus | reverse complement strand
ATACTAGACCATCCTAACGGACTATCACGTTGCTCAGTGGAAAATGAAAGCACCCTTTTTAATTCTTCTAAAATAAAATCATTTTGCAGAGTCTGAATTAATTCGTCAGATTTTATTCTTCTAGGTTGAGGACCTCCTGGAATTGCATCTGAAAAACATCTTAAAATTAAAAGACCATCTTTTTTTAAAACTCTACTTATTTCCTTAGTGTATTCTTTTCTTTCTTCATCAGTTAGGTGGTGAAAACATCCCTGATCACATACTGTGTCAAAACTATTATCTTCAAAAGGAAGATTAATGACATCTTCCACACTAAATTGAGGTTTGACATTGTATACTTCTGCTAACTTCTGAGCTTTTTCAATAGCGCTTGATGATATATCAATACCAGTGACTTTCATACCTCTAACAGATAAAAATACTGATTCTGTTCCTATACCACATCCTACTTCTAGTACTTCAGAGCCAGTAGGAATTACTTTCCTCCATACTAGATCAATTAATTCCGGGCTGGCTGTTCCAGCTACCCATTCATGCTCATTAGCCTGTTTTGTACTATAAGCTTGATTAAAATAGTCTCTCACATTACTCATTATTCATCTCCCCCTCTATTTTTTGTTTTAGTTCTTGAATTGTTAACTCTTCATTACTATTTAAAGATATGTCAACATTAAACTTCTTCTTCAATTCCAATCTTAAACTTACTAACTCAGCTGAATCTAAATACAAGTCAGAAATCAAATTTGTGTTATTATCCATTTCTTCTTCAATTCCCATTTGTTTTAATATTTCAATTATTTCATCAATCATTACATCTACCACCTTTTCTAAATAAACTTATGATACATTCTTTATCTTTTGATATTGAGATATTTAATATATAATTAATATCCTTTTTCGTATTTTTTCTTATTTTATAATCGCTAAACGATTCTCCCAGCATAAAATGAGGGGGTAATTCGCTTCTTTTCATAGAAAGAATAGATATAGCAGCATCAGTAGCTTTAGCTGCACCAAATAAGTGTCCAAAATAATGTTTAGTAACAGCTATAGGCGTGTTTTTAGAGAATATTTTTTTTAGAGATTCTATTTCAAAGTAATCTTCTTCTACTATGGAAGATCCTTCTGGTACTATAACGTCAATATCAGAACTTCGTAACTTCAGTTTCTTTAGCATTTTCGTAATAGTATTAACAAGAGTGATTTTGTTTTCAGATATATCAATATATCTAATATCTAATAAATAAGCATATATATCATCATCATCTATATTTTCCGCACTCTCTAAAGTTAATACTGCACTACCCTCTCCTAGGACTAATCCATCATTTTTTTTTCCTTTAAAAGGTAAGTAAGCATCTTTTATGCTTGTCACACTGCTCAAGTTACCAACACCATAATAGCACTGCAGTCCAAAAGTTGTTATTGGAGATTCAACTCCTCCAAATAGTATTAAACTATTTTTTTTCTTTTTTATGCATTTATTAGCAAAATACAAAGCTTGTGCATCACTCAGTCTGTCTGCTACAAAACTTTTACTATAACCTTTAAATTTATATGTAATTGATGTAAAACCTTGAGGAGCAGTCGGAAACCACGCAGTAGCTTGATAAGGATTCACTAATTTAGGATCATCCAAAAAGAACTCGAAAAAACCTTTTTCACATATATCCCACCCACCTGAGTTATTACCAAAGAAAATTCCTTTTTCATGTGGTGAATATTCAGTAATACATTTTCTATCTTCAATAGCTTCTTTTGCAGCGATAAGAGCTAAATGAATGAATCTATCAGATTGTTTTGCTAGTCTTTTGTTAATTCTATTCGATATATTACCCAGTATGTTTCCAACAAATAAAATATCACCTGCATTAATATCACTATTTTTAGTAGGTTTCACACCAGAAAGTCCTTTAAAAAAATTATCAGAAAATTCATTTTTGTTTTCACCTACAGAATTTATAATACCTATCCCTGTTATACAAGTTTTATTCATTACTCACCTTCCTCCTTTACTTTTTTTAATATAACAGCAGAATGTATCCCACCAAATCCACTAGCTGTAACTAAAGCATTATTCACTGTCTTATTAATACTGTAATTAGGTACATAGTTTAAATCGCATTTTTCATCATTATTATTTAAATTTATAGTGGGATGTATTTTCGATGTAACTATACTCATGATTGCTGAGATACATCCAAATAGGCTTGCTGAAGATAATGAATGTCCTATCATTGATTTAGTACTACTAATTGGTATCTTATATATATCCTTCCCAAAAAATTTTTTATATGCTTCTGTCTCAAATAAATCATTTTGCTTTGTAGAACTCCCATGTGCATTTATATAATCAATCGTTGTTTCTTTTCTTTTTTTAAACAAGATGTTCAACAATTCATACATATCCAAACCATCAGATTTTAGATTTGTCATGTGATTACCATTATTTATACTATGAAAGTCCTCTACTTCAGCATATATCCTGGCATTTCTATCTTTAGCATGGTTATACTCTTCTAAGACTAAAAAAGCTGATCCTTCACTAATTACAAATCCATTTCTATCTAAACTAAATGGGCAAGACGCATAATCAGAAGTATTTTTAGATAAACAACCTATAACGTCTAAAGTTGCATAAGTGAAATTTACTAAAGGCGCCTCTGATGCTCCTATCATACATATGTCTAAATCACCATCTATAATTTCTTCAAATCCTAATCCTAAACAGTCCATACCAGCTGTACAACCCGTTGATAAAGCTGTAGTAATTCCTTTTATCCCTAATTTTCTTTTTAATAATACATTTAATGTATGATACATACCAGAGTCATAAAAATGTGAGTCGTTGTTATTAAAAATTATATTGTCATTAACCAACAATTCCTCAAATTTATCTGCTACAGTTTGTGTTCCCCCTATTGCAGATGAAGAAATTAAACCTATTCTACTTTCATCCTGAATAGAATATATATCTAACCCAGAGTCCTTCCAAGCTGATTCTCCAGCATATAAACCGAATTTTATAAAATTGTCTAGCTTATCGCTATATTTATATAAATGTGATTTATCTTCAATTAATGCATGTGATGAACTTTTAAGCCCCATATCAATCATAGAATCACATTCGACAACAAAGTTCCTCCCTTCATTTAAATTTTTCCAAAATTCATCAACAGTTTTTCCAGCTGGAGAAGTTAAACCGATACCTGTTACTACAACTCTTCTCATAACCAAACTCCTTTTATATATTCACAAATACTTCCCTAGCCTCTCTCATTATTCTCATAGCTTCAACAGTTGCATCATAAGCTCTCTGTTGCTCTTCCTCTGTAACACAATACTTCTTTAACAGAGTTTTCCCAAAAGTCACATGGAAAAATTCGTCTTTAGAAATTTTATCTATAGTTTTCTTCATTTTTTCAGGCAACCTATCTAATGCAAATTCCATGAAACCTAATGCTGCACTTTCTGAAGCTATATTATGGGCAGCAAGACGTTCTTCTAGAGTTTTCAAGCCAGGATAATATTCTTCCATTAAATAAACCCATTCTCTAGGAGGAGTAAAATCATCAGGATTTTCGACATAGTCAGCTAAGTATTTCCTAAGCCATACATAGTGATTAGCTTCATCTTCTATTTGATGAGCAAAATCAACTAATGCATCAGATTTCTCTGTAGTCTTTAACCATCCTCCAATAAAATGGGTAGCAGCTTTTTCATAATATACCGCAAAATTCAGCCAGTGTTTTATAATAAACGGACTAAGTTCTTCTTTTTCATTTGAATCACCAGTATCTATAGTTAATTTTTCTCCTTTATCTTTTTGATCCTCCATTACCATTTCATATAATTTTTCAACAAATGTCTCACTATCTGTTCCAATAAAATTCATGTTAAAACTCCTTTTCTATTTCTATAAAGCTCATTTGATTACTGAATAAGTAATTTTCGTTTAAATACTTTAATTCAATGTGACTTCTATCAAATTCTTTTGAACTTATTTTATATTCCTTATTACTATATACAATGTCTTCTATATCTTTATAATTTAAATGTCCAACCCATTTTTCATTAATATTCCTCAAATACTTTATGTTTTCATTCGCTCCTTTACTAGAATTTTGATAAGCACCAGAACAAAGTATATCAAAATAAAATTTAAATTTTTTAAAATAATTTATTAAAGATGAAATTAAATATAAACTACTTTTTGGATTAATATAGTAAGATGAACCTTCCCATATTACTAATGTATCTTTAAACTTATCTATTCCTGCTTCATTTAATATTTGTAATAAATACGTAGCATCATCCTGTAAATCAAAAGAAATAAATTTCAGATTGCTCCTATTCATTTTTTTTAATAGACCTCGGCTAAATTCAATAGATTTAGGATGATCCACATAATAGATATCTACATCTTTATCAGCATATTCTATGGCTTTTGTATCAAGACCAGAACCTAAAACAATAATTTGCTCACCTGTAAATTTCACTATAGAATCAATAAAGTATAAACTTCTAACTAATATACTTCTCGAGAACATTCCTTTGGATTTATGTTCTAAGAATTCAAAATGTTTGTGTGTGTGATTTAATTTATCTATTAACTTGTCGGGATACTTTTCCTTGCTAATATTACTATTCTTAACCCTTGCCAAAAGTACTGCTATCATCGTCTCACTATAATTATTCATAATCTTATCCTATATCTATTTCAATTTTAGTTGGAGATTTTTCTGTTTTATAGAAGTACCTAATTGCCGCCATATTTTTGTCTTCTGTCAAATCAAACCATTGCCACGCGCACTCAGGAACCTGTAAAAATTCGCCCTTTTCTAAAGTAACTAAAATTTTATTACCATCATTTAATAAAAAACCAAATTCACATTTTCCATCTAACAGATACCAATACTCATTTTCAAAGTGAAAATGAATTGGAGAAAATTTATCTAAAATGAAATTAGTATACTTAAAATCCTTAGTTAAAATGACTAAGTCTCTTCTAAACCCATTTAAATTTGAAAAATTTCTTTCTAAGTTTTTGTAACTATCCATTAAATCTATCCTTGTATTCTCCGGTAGCGAATTATCCAAAACAGAATATTCTGTTTTTTTTAAATCAAACTTTCCGCTATTAATACCATATTCACTTAATATCTTACTTATTAAGTTCAAATTATCCGTTTCCTTTTTTCTATTATAATAATATAATTTCAATATAATACCCCCTTTTCTACTTACAGAATAAAATAACCTTTTAAATATTACAAGTTTTTATAGGAGGGAATATAAATATGATAAAAAAAATCAAAAAACTAAAAAGTGAAGAATTTGAAGAAATAAGAATTCTTAAAACTAACAAATCAAAATTATGTAAAAATAAAATTGTTTTGTTTTCTTTAAATCAAATAAAACAAGCATTAAAATTCAATATAGATATTAATTATATAGTTACTGATTCAAAAGATATATTATCATTTGCTGAGTCAAAGAATATAGACGGGTTTGAAACAACATCTGGTATTTTAAATAAATTACATAATTCTAAGAATAAAATTGATGTATTAGCCGTATGTCAAAAGAATGAAGATGGATTTTTATTAAATAATGATAACGTTATTATTTTAGATGATATTATAGATCATGGTAATATTGGAACTATTATCAGAACTGGAGTTGCTTATAATTATAATTGCTTTTTATATCCTAAAAGTGATTTCTATCCATATACTAATAAAATATTAAATTCATCAAGATGTACTAATCTCATATCTAATTTTAAGAATTTTGATAATGAATTAAAGTTATATAATTTTTTAAAAGAAAATAACTTTTTAATAATAACTACTTCTCCCCATGGTCACGAATTGAGTGAAGAAAAGTTAAATTATCTAAAAGCAAACTATAAAATAGCTTTGTTCTTAGGAAATGAAAAATATGGTGTTAAAGATTTTTTTATAAAAAATTCAGATTATAATTTTAGTTTAGAACTACGAAATAATGTAGAGTCATTAAATGTAGGTGTATTCGCAGGAATTTTGTTCGATAAATTAAATAGATAATTTATCGAACAAAATTAAATTTTCACTATATCTTTCAGTGCCCTGTATATTTCTTTTCAGACTTCATCCTTTTTATAAACCTTTGCTTTTCTTTTTGAATTTTCTTATTTTTCTTTCTTTTTTATTTATCTCTTGTTCTAACTTAAGTGCCTTTTGGGGTTGTGTAATTATTTTTGAGTTTTGTTCTTTTACAACTATACGTTGTAATCTTTTAGGATTTATTTTTTATATCCCACTTTTTCTGACCTTAACTTTACTTCTACTTACCATCATTAGGTTCTTGATCAAATATATATTTAGGGAAAATTCTTTGTAATTGTTTATATTAGTTAATTAGATATTTACTATTATTTCTATTTAATATTCCAATAAAATTAATAAGATAGAAGTCATCAGCTGAATTATTTATGAATCAAAATAAATATTATATACATTAATGTTATTCTTGAGTACACTTATATCTAATGTGCTGAGTGAACTTATAATGATGTACATTGTACACCTTAAGAACAAACACAATAACTAATGAAAACATGTAAAAAAACCTCCCATACCGAGGCGACGGTTGGAGGTTTTTTTACATGTTTTCATTAGTTATTTCATTAATAGATTATCGCGAAATACATCAATTGTAAATGTAGGAGAACATATTTTCACTGGTTCTGTTGCAAAGTCAGAAAAAGTATAACTGATTATCATTTTAACATGGTAGTGTTCTCTTAACTGACCAACATGTGACTAATTTCGTAGAACAGCGAAAATCCATAAATCTGAAGAAGCCTACAATTCTTTTATATAGACCGTAAATACATTCAATACCTTTTAAAATATTCTTTGCCATATTGATACTTTGATACCTTGTCTTTCTTTCTCACTTTAATATGACGGTGATTATGCTCAATGAAGTTATTAAGATATTTAGAAGTACAATGACAGTTAGGTTTAAGTTTAAAATTTTTAATCAATTTAGACATTGCCACCTTCGTTGAAGGTGCCTGGTCGGTAATCATCATTCGAGGCTTACCAAATTGTTTAATAAGTCATTTAATAAACGCATATGCTGAATGATTATCTTGTTTGTTATGTAACCAAATATCAATGTATGACCATCTGTATCAATTGCACGATATAAATAGCACCATTTTCCTTTTATTTTGATGTATGTCTCATCAACACGCCATTTATAATAGGCTTTTTTATGCTTTTTCTTCCAAATTTGATACAAAATAGGAGCATATTCTTGAACCCAACGGTAGATCGTTGAATGATGAACGTTAACACCACGTTTGCTTAATATTTCAGATATATCACGATAACTAAGTGCGTATCTTAGGTAGTAGCCAACGGCTACAGTGATTACGTCTTTATTAAATTTCTTATATCTAAAATAATTCATAGAGAAGGCTCCTTTTTTTGTTAAAATTATACTATAAAATTAACTTTGCAACAGAACCCTTTACATAGGCTACGATTATCAGAAAGTTTCTTTATAAAAAGGACAATAAGTTTATAATTTGTCGTCCCTTTTACTTATCATTAATTACCAAACAGGCGGTTCCAAAGTCCTTTTTTAGGTGTTGCTTCTTCTCCGTTTTTCTTCTCTTTATTGACATCATTATTTTCAATTTCTATGTCTGTTGGTTGGCGTTTCTTTTGTTGTTGGTTGATATTTTGAGATTCTTCAGTAAAAGTTGCTTCTTGCAGATTAATATTCTGTCTATCATTAGTCGATGTATCAAAAGAATAATTAAGCTGTTTTTCTTCTTCTAATTGACTTTCTAGTTTTTGAATCTTTTTATTACTTTCTAAAGCTAATATTTGTTGATTTTCTAGAAGTCTATTCAATGTCTTTATCTGTTCTTTATCTCTGTTTGACTGCTCTTTATATATATCTAGTTGGTTATATAAATGCTTTATCGTTTCATCTTTTACAGAACTATCATTGTTGGGTTTGGTTTCTACCTTTTTTTCATTATCGAAGTAATCACTTTTATTTTGATTTTTTTTAATTCTATTAGCTATTATAATTTCATCTTCGGCAGATAAATAATTTACGTTTTCAATCTTTTGAAATTTCACATTTGCTTTTTTAGCATTATTATAAACAGTCATCTTTGTTACGTTTAATTCATCAGCGATTTGCTTCATACTCTTCATATAATGCCTCCATATAATTATATATAATATTTATACCATTATATACCTTCTATACTTGTAAGTACATTGTTTTATAGAAAATTTATATATAGTTTTACATATAATCGTATAAAAATCGTTTCGCATATATATATCATTTATACTTGATATATCTGGTGTTATATAGGTTTATACGTTATATATATTATAGACTTCTGTATATGAGAATATTATTTTTAAAATACATACAATCAAATGCATATAAACAATTTAACAAACCTTTAAAAAGTGTTACTATAAATATATAAAGAGACCTGACTACGGGAATAGTCAAGTCTCTTCGGTAATAAAACAAGTGCTTTGTTTGTTTATATAGTTGTTATAATCTTATTATATATACTAAGAATTATTAGTGCAAGTCGAATACATATAAACATACTTATAACTTTTTTATTACCTCTTTTCAAAACTTAAATATGAAAGAGGTTTTTCTATGTCAAACTTTAACATTAAAGAAATCCAAAAAGAGAAATTCTATCAATTACCTAAAGTATTTTTTACTAATCCTAAATATACTAATTTGTCTAATGATGCCAAAATAACTTGGTCGATATTGAGAGATCGTTTAGATTTATCTATAAGAAATAACTGGGTAGATGAAAATGGAGATATATTTTTTATTTATACCAATGAAAAACTCAAGTCGATATTAAATATTAGTAGTCCAAATAAATTATCAAAAATAAAAAAAGAATTAGCTCAAGCTAATTTATTTAGTCAAATAAGAGTTGGTTTAAATAAACCTAATAAATTATATATTAAAAAGCCGGAAGTAACAGAGACTGACGTATACTATATTTTAAAACAAGAAAATGATGTAGAAGACCGATATAACAAGGACGTATCATTATCATACATCCAGAAATATGATAATGATACGTCAAGAAATATTAATAAGATATCTCATGACATATCAAAAGAATACAATAATGATACTGAACTTAATAATACTGACCATATAAAGACTAATAATAATGATATGAATGACTTGAATGATACTTCAACCAAAACATATTCGAATCATACAAATCATAAAAATACTAAATTTAATAATGATGCTTTAAAATTTCAAATACTCGAAGAACTACCAAATCAAATTAAAGATTATCTAAGCAATTTTGAAATTAGAGAGATTCGTATTATTAAAAGTATCTTACTTAAAGGAAAGAAATCTTTTAATAATACACATGATACATATTATCGTTTAGAAGAAGTTGAGTTTGAAATTGTCAGTGTCTTAAAACGTTTTAAAGCTATGTTATTACAAAAAAATGAATCTGTTGAAGCTATGCAAGGTTATTTAATGCAATCGATTAAATCAGAACTAGAAGAAAAACATGCGTTAAATATGCGTCGTCAAAACATATCTAAGTACAATATTTTCCATGAAAAATTTAAATAATTTGTGAGAATAAAAATACATCATAGTATCATTGTTAAAACAGGAGATAAAAAAGAACTTCTTAAAAACCTTAGAATATTAATCAAGAAAGATAGATTGAGAACTCAACTTTTTGGAGGTGTGTTATTGAGCTATTTCTATATAGTATCAAGACAAGAAGAAACTCGTTTTACTCGTTTCAAAATGGTCCCTCCTAGTTTAATAACATAAGAAAAAAGGAGTAATAAAAATGAATATTATAGTTTATTGTGGAGCAAGCAAAGGAAACAAAAAAGAATACGAAAATAATGCAATTCAATTAGGTGAATGGATAGCTAAAAATAATCACACTTTAGTTTTCGGTGGCGGGAATGCAGGATTAATGGGAACAATTGCAAATACTGTAATACATAATAACGGAAAAACAATCGGTGTAATGCCTACGTTCTTACAACAAAGAGAACTAGCACATGACAAGTTAGACGAACTAATAATCGTAGAAAGTATGTCAGAAAGAAAAGAAGTTATTTTAGAAAAAGGGGACGTATGTATAGCACTTCCAGGTGGTCCAGGAACTCTAGAAGAAATAACTGAAGTTGTATCATGGTCAAGAGTTGGACAAAACAATAACCCATGTATCTTTTTCAACACAAATAACTATTATTCCCTTATCGAACAATTCTACGATCAAATGGTTTCAAACGAATTTTTAACTCAAGAAGATAGAAATAAAATACTATTTTCAAAATCTTTCAAAGAAATCGAAGAATTTATAAAGAACTATAAAGCACCAAAGGTGAGAACTTATTAATCAAAGTTACCTTATTGACGTTGAGCCTCCGAAGTCTTAACAGTCTTTAAGTTTAATTAAAAATTTTCCTCTACATCAATAAATTTTCTCGTCATAAATGTATCATTTAATATCTTTTGACCAACCAATAAATAAAATTAAAGTACTCAAAAAATAAAGAAGCAACTCTTTTTCAAAAGCTTTATCACAAATATTATTTAAATCTTAAATGTCTTTATTTTGAATTTTAAAGAATTAAGATGAGTATTATTTACCTAAAACTTATATTGGTTCTTAAAACGCAAATGTGAGCTAAATAAATATAATTTCATTTTACAAACTAAACTTTTGCATAAATTCGTTTCAAAAAAACAAAAAATCTCACCATTGAATAGTTTTTGAATGAACTAAAAATAAATAAGTGTTAAAGTAAAAAATATAGTATTATCCGCATTCATCATTAAGTCTTTTAACATGAAGTAATTCTTCGACTACTCATTTTTTGAGTAGTCTTTTTATTTTGCATTTTAAGCCTTTTCTAGGAAATTTAATTTTTCCACGAAAAACCAATTGAAATTTTTTCGTTCAACAGAGAAGCTATAAAGTACTTTAAAATTTATTTTTCAAAACTTTTAAAAGGCCAAATGAAGTTTTTATATTGATGAATCTTCTTAATAGAAAAACTAAAAACTGGAGAAATAGATGTATAATGCAACTTTAGTATTTTTAAGAGCATAAGGAAATCCTACACAAAAACGTCTCCATTCGGTATCCATTTTCGTTAGAGATGGTTTATTTGACAGTGTCAAAAAGGATTCCTAAATCTGTGTATAAATCCGAGGTAAAACTAAAAAATGGCTACCATATAGATACAAAAACACCCCCTAATTTTAAAATTGTCTCCCAAATGGCTACCTAAGAAGGTAGCCATTTGGGAGACAAAATCAATAAATAAGGTAGTCATTTTTATAAAAGTCTTTCAAAAAGTTAATAATTTTTTCGCTAACTCTACATTTTTTTAAGAAGTAATTTTGCTTTTCAAAATTCCAAATTGTTGTAATTGAATGTACTTTTTCTTTTTCATTAGTTGTTTTATCTTTATCATTTGTTTGAATTAAATTACCATCTTCAGCATCATCTAAATTTAAAAAGTTTATGTTTTTGTTTAAGCGGTTCACCGTAACTTAACATACGTTTTCGATATAATCCTTGTTCTAAATTGTTAACAATTTCTGCATCTTTCTCATGGCCTATTGTTAAATTATTAGACTATTTAATCAAATATTTTAATCAAAGAGAGATTAAAATATTTTTTACCCTTACTTATTTTTGGGATGGTTAAGAGTTTAAAAAAACAACATCAATAAAATAATTTCAATGCTAATTCTGTATTAATTTTATGGTTAACAAAATTAGCATTATTAGACTAACAATAATTATTACTAGATTGATTAAGTTTATAAAAATGTTTAATGTTTTCTTGTCCTTGTATTCTGGACTTTTATATAGAAGCATGTAATACATAAACAAATTTGCTGTAAACATTCCGAATATTGAAGCGAAGATTCCAAAATGTATTTCCATAAAACCATTTTGAATTAAAAAATATGAGAATGAAATTATTAAAAATAATAAGATTTCGTAAATTAAAAGTACCATGTTTTTTCTCCTATAAATTAATGATAAGTTGTATTTGACAAACCAAATTTTACAGGTAGTATTGAAGAGGCTGCTACAGATTGGTTAAAGAGCATTGGAGTTCCTGGATGGATTGCACAAGTTGTTATTCAAACTATTTCTTTCTTTTTAGTTTAATTTTTTATCTTGTTTTCAGTTTAGAGTTGTGTAACCTACACAATGTGTCATTATACTCATTTTAATTGTCTGTCAAAGAGACGGTTAAATTAAGTACACTTATTTACTTATTTGAGATGTATTTAAGCACTATAATAAACTTGAAATATACTTATAAATTATCTTTTTTGTCTCTGGATTTTGTAGAAATAAATATCAATGCATAACATAAAATCACATATCGGAAGTTATCTATTATCGAATATTCAGAGATGATATAATATATGAGTCGCCTATCTCTCAGGCGTCAATTGACGAAGAGAGGAGGTGCATTACTTTGCTAATCATTTTCGTTCACATCATAGCACCAGTCATCAGTGGCTGTGCTGTTGCGTATTATACTTATTGGCTTAGTAAACGCAACAAATAATTAATAGGCGACTTTATAAGCCAGCATCGAAAAAATCCCCACACTATTGCAGTAGTGTGGGGATTGGTGCATTAATTGTTAATCATTTTCGTTATCTAGATTATAACACTGGTTAGTAGAGAAATGCAAAAATATCTTATTAACTTTGTTTATATGGACTATTTATTATTCTTCTCTAACTTTCAGTAATGTTATCCCATGAATCCTTCCAATTTTCATTTATAAATCTGTACGGTTTATATGTTTTTTCATTAGACAGCGGATTATATCCGAGTATATCTTCAATACACTCTTCTAATAAGCATTAAATTAATTTTAATACTGAACTTTTTCCAGTGTTATTTGGCACAAAAAGAAAAGTAGTATCTTCACAGATTACTTTTGATAATTATAAGTACACCCTAATCACACAAATAAAGTTGTTGAATTTATAGCAACTAAAACGTATGATTAGGGTGTATATTAATTACGAGGTGGAAATCAATGATTGTTGGCTATGCGAGAGTATCATCTATCGATCAAAAATTAGAAAGACAACGGGAGAATTTAAAAGCATTTGGCGCAGAAAAAATATTTACAGAAAAGCAATCTGGTAAATCTATTGAAAATAGACCGATATTTCAAGAAGCACTTAACTTTGTGAGAATGGGAGATCGGTTTGTCGTAGAATCAATTGATCGTTTAGGTCGTAATTATGATGAAATTATCAGAACTGTAAATTATTTAAAGAAAAAAGACGTACATCTAATGATTACAAGTTTACCTATGATGAATGAGGTCATTGATAATCCTTTGTTAGATAAATTTATGAAAGATTTAATCGTTCAAATATTAGCGATGGTTTCAGAACAAGAAAGAAATGAAAGCAAGCGTAGACAAGCACAAGGCATTAAAATTGCGAAAGAACAAGGTGTATATAAAGGGCGCCCATTATTGTATTCTCCGAATGCAAAAGATCCACAAAAACGCATTATCTATCATCGAGTTGTAGAAATGTTAGAACAAGGCAATGCAATTAGTAAAATTGCTAAAGAAGTTAATATAACAAGACAAACTGTTTATAGAATTAAAAGGAATTGCAAAATGTAACGTTTTTGTCAAGTGGGATTGATTGGTTAATTTATAAAAATCAAGGTACTTATATTATCCTAGTCCCTTCTTAATATAGTCATATACAGTTTTGAAAATAAAAGTATTAAATTACTAAAAAACGATTTAAATCATTGAATGTATTTTCAATAGAACAATCATGGTGCTTAGGTATACTAATAGCTAGATTTAATGTGTTATGAGAGTCAAGTAGAATAATAATTTTATAAAAATTCTGTTATCTTTAAAGATTAAATAGAGTGTGATTTAATAATTTAGTTTATTAATGAATTAAAAGAATCTCAATAACTATTTATAGTAGTTGTTGAGATTCGATACCATGATTCAATCAAGTTAATTATTAATTAACTTGATTATGTCAGAAAATCAGATTTAAATCATCAATATACAATATTGTTGATGATTGAGGTCAACTTTTCACATGTCTCTGTAAACTCTCTTTCAGGATTAGAGCTTTTAATAATACCTGCACCAGCACGCAAATACGTTTCCTTATCATTTTGAAAAACACTTCGTAAAGCAAGTGCTACATCAAGACCTTCTTTATCGTTTAAAAGAAAAATACCACCACTGTATAATTCTCTTGGAGTATTCTCATATTTGTTAATAGCTAGAAGACTTTCTTTTTTAGGTATTCCTGTAGAAGTAACTGCTGGAAAAAGAGATTGGATGGCATGATAATAATTTTTATCTTCTTTTAAATGTCCTGATACTATAGATCCTAAATGTTGAACAGAACCCCTTTCATAAACATCCATGTACTTTTCTACTTTGACACTTTGGAGATTGCAAATTTTTTCCATTTCTAAAAATGATAATTTTACAGACATGGCATGCTCAGCTATCTCTTTCAAGTCATTTTTCAAGTCATTTTTTAATAAGAAATCATTCTCATTGCCTTCAAGTTTTCTAGTTCCGGCTAATGGGAATGTATAAACATAATTGTCTTTGACTTCTAATATTGTTTCTGGACTATATCCAAAAGATTCTAAACCATTAAATTCAAATAAGAATGACCGAGCTGGAGTATTATTATTTAAACCAATTAAATAGCTTTTAAGCATATTAACTTTATTAGGTATATTAACTTTTCTAGATAGAATAACTTTTGAATAATTAAGTGCTTTAATATCATCAATCGCCTTTCCAACGATACTTTTATATGCTTTTTTGTCCTTATAAATTATTGTCTTATCAACAAAATTATTTGTCTGTAAATCTAAGTTATCATTTTTAGCAGTAAACTCAATATCCTTCAATAAGTTATCTTTATAATAATTAATATACATACTCCCTTTTTCTATTATAACTTCCATTTCCGGAACAAAAAAAGAAGCAAGTGTATCTGTATTTTTATTATCTATATCGTATATCTTATAAGACAAAGAAAAATTGATAATGCCAAAGATAGATATTTTCTTCTTTAAATTATATAATTCTGTTACAAGATGATTTATATTTTCTTCATTTAGTTCTGAGTTTCTTTTATTTTCATTTTTATGATCAATAATTGTACACTCATTCGTTATATTTACGGTATACATAGGTTTTATACCAATAAACACTTTACAGTCTTTTTCGTAAACCATATAGTCACATTTCAATTTTTTCTTAATGTAATTTAATATTAAAGATTTTGTATCTTTTTCACTTAAATAATTTAAGTGATATTTTTCTTTCTGATATTCTAAAGAATTAATCTTATCTAGTAATATTCTCACTATATCACTTCCTTAAGTTATAATATTTTATGTTTTTCTAATATACTCTTGACTTTATTCGCCTCTTCTAAATGAGAATAGTGGTTAGAACCTATTAATTCATAAGAAATACAATTTTGAAGTATCGACTCTAAATTTTTAATTTTTCTTCTCGAAATTATTCTATCGTTTTTGCTATATATTAATATGTACTTGCATTCATTAGAGAAATTGTCAACTTCAAAATAAATAGGTTTTTCTCCAATGCATACTTTCGACATATTAATGTCATTTTTAAGTTTTTTTTGTATAGTATATTCTTTATTTTTAAGTATTTTGTCATCAAATGACTTGTAATTTATTGCGGGATTTATTCTCATTATATGACAACTATTGATTAATATTACATTTCTTATATTAATATATTTACTATTAGTAAGATTAAGTGCCAATGCTCCTCCCAGGGAATGACCAATTAAATTGATATCTCTTAGATTTAAAGTTTTTATCAATTTTTCTATTTTTAACGTATATTTTTTGAAATTGAAATTAGTTATGTCATCTGAAAAGCCATGACTAGGTAAATCAACTACGAGATAATTTTTATTAATGTTTAAAAAGTACTCCCATTGAAATAAAGAACCATTTAATCCATGTATAAAAACATTTGTAATTTCACTACTAGATACCTTGTTTAATTTAAAATTAATCCCATACTTTTTCATTACTTTCCAACTTTTCTTTTATGATATTTTGTTGTTTTTTTGTATTTTTATCTAAAAAATCTTTCATTTCTTTTTCAGCTTTAGGGAAATCCTTGTGAGGTTTAAATTCTTGTATCCAAGTCATTTTAGTTTTATTTTCATTTAATTTCTCATATTCCCACCTTATATCCATTGATTCGAATGGAAACATAGGATATAATCGTTTAGCTATAGCGACATTCTTTTTATAGTCAATGTTTCTCCAAGATATCCACTCTTTATCATGAAGGTTTTTCAATCTAAATATTAGCGTATTGTTGTGTCTAAGTAAAACTTCAGTTTCTTTGTACTCTGAAAAGAGATTTTTCCAATTATCTATATCATTAGTTTTATTAAATACAAAATCTATATTTTTTTCTATTGTCACAGTATTATAAATCTTCATTTTTCATTCTCCTTAATCAATATTGCATTTGCTCTAATCCAACTTGCTTCTCCATTAATTATTTTTAGAGGAGGGCCATTAAAAATAAAATTTTTACTAGGTAATAAATGTAAATTATTCATTCTTTCTATTTGTATATATTCTCTTTTTCGTCCATAGAAATGTGTAGGCCATAAGTGAGAGGAGTCTTTAGTCTCATTATATTTCTGAATCATTTTTGGAAAAGATACATCAAATCCAAAAGTATCGATACCTATAACTTTAACTCCTTTATTCAAAATATAATCTAGTGCGTCTAATTCTATATTAATATTTATATTCTTATATTCAGGTAGCCCCCAAAACTTTGAATATCCTGTTTCAATTAATACAATAGTATTAGTATTTATTTTTAAATTTTTTTTGAGAATTTCTTGTTTTAACATTTTTTTTGTAATGGAATAAGGTTCTGTTAAATTACTAAAGTCTAATTTAACACCTTCGTTAATAAACCATTCTAAAGGGAGATCATCTACCGTTTTAGATGGTTTTCCCTCACACTTGCTACCATAATGATATGGAGCATCTATATGTGTTCCGGTGTGACACGACATAGTAATTATATCTCGAGCCAGGAATTCATTATCGGGGAAAATGTGTTCATCCCACTTATCGTCTTTTTTTAAATCATATTTTTTATTAACTAATTGTGAAAATTGTTTTGCTCCATTTTTATGATCTAAAAAATTATGTTTCACTCCAAAAGGCTCATTATCATTTGCTTCTATAGGAACAGATAAATCTATTATTTTATAGTTTTTCATTTTCAGTGATAATCTCCTTTGCAATATCTAATGATGAATTTATATTTACTATCCCAACAACAGGTAATCCTAATACAATCGATGAATATATTTCATCTTTATCTGCGCCTAAGTTTAAAGCTCTAATAACATGTGTTTTTAAGCCTCTTTCGTATCCGTGAGATGCAAAAATACCAATTAATATTAATTCATTTTGTTTTTCACTATAGGCAGAACATTTTTGTATATTATTTGTCATTGAAAAAAATGTATTTGCTATTTCTGGAAAATTGTTAATTAAATTTTTCACAATTATACCTCCTTTAGTTTACGATGTCCCTGTTCTTTAGTAGGAGCTAGAGGTGAAGAACAAAAGAGTACTGTTAATATTTCATCAGTATTATTATATATTTTATGCTTTGTACCTTTAGGAATATATACGCAATCATCTTTTTTAAAAAAAATAGATTTTTTATCAGAAACTATTTTACCGATTCCTTGCAATACAAAAAAACATTCATCACTATAATCATGAACATGTTTTTCTATAATTTCTTTAGGATATACTTTGCTAATTCCCATTATCATATTGTTAGACCCTCCATTTGAGGGGGTAAGTAACATTTGTAATGTACCGTTAAGATGTTTAATTTCTTCAGTATCATTTAGATTGACTTTTTTCAATTAAGATCATCCTTTAGTTTTAGTTCATTAATTTTATCATTTGCATTACGAGGTATATTATCTAGAAAGATTATTTCTATATTTAAATTATTCATACCTCCTATCTCTCTAATATCCTTTCTAACTGATTTTTCTATAATTTCTTTTTTTAACATCTTATCTTTAGCTACAAGAAATATTCTGATTTTAAAAGTGTTTTTTGCTTCTTGTTTTGTGACATGAACATATTCTATTAAATTATTTTGATTCAGCTTCAAATATATAGTTTTTAAATCTATCCATAGACCTTTATTCTTAAATGTAGTTCCTGTTCTACCAATAAAATATAAATAGCCATTACAATCTTCTTCAAAAATATCATTAGTGTTAAAATATTTTTTACATTCATTATCATTGACCCGATATTTAAATTTACTAGGCCCACTAATGTTTAATTCAAACTGCTTATCATTTATATATTCTTTTTTGATAGAGTATCCATCGAGCAATTTACCATTTGAATCAATCTTGTTTTTTTCTTTTGAATTGCTTATATAAACATGTAATAATTCCGTGGACCCAAAACTTTCAACAATATTTTGATTGAAATATTTATACCATTTTTCTTGGGTGATCATATCCATTTTTTCAGCAGCTGATACAAATAATCTTACTGAGCTTAAATTGGGAACGAAATAGTTCTCAAAAATTTTTATAAACTCTTTATATATATAAGGGATACCAAAAATTATGGTAGGATTATTTTTTTTACAAGTTTCTAAATTGTCTAAAATATCTATATTATATGACAAAATACTTGTAGCACCATAATAAAGGGGGAGATATAATGAATTACCTAAACCATATGCAAATGTCATGTTAGAAGGAGAAAATATAACATCATATTTTGTTAGATGTAAAATTTTTTCTCCATAACTTTTACACACGTGGAAAATACTGTTGCTATCATGAACATATCCTTTTGGAATACCACTACTACCTGAAGTATGAAGTATAAATTCACTCTTTGTATTTGGACAAGTTTTCAAAAAATCCTTTTTATTATTTTCCGGAATATCATGTTCGAAATCTTTAATATTGAAAATATTATCTCTATTAATATTCTCAGTATTTAACTTCTTTTTATGTTGTTCTTTTGTCAGTATTGAAAAACTAGAATATTTACTTATAATATTATTCATCATCTCATAGTCTAACTTACTGTTAATAAAAACAATTTTTTTACCTATTAGCCATAATGCGAGTGTATTAGTAACAAAGTCTAAAGAATTTTCAAGTATTAATAATACCATTTTATCAGTTAGTTGATATTGCATATTTTTAGCTCTTTTAAGTACCTCTTTATAAAGCTCTTTATAAGTTAGTTTCTGGTCATTATATATAAATGCTATTCTTTGAGGATTTTCATATAAATTTTTAGTAAGTAGTACTTTGGAAATATTCATCTTACACTCCTTTATCACCTATCAATAATACTTTAGTAATAATCAAATTTCTTGTTATTGTAAAATCCGAATTGATTAAAATGACATTTTTCTCATGCAATATCTCAGAAAAATTTTCTTTAACAGAAACATTCTCTATGTAGTTGCCATTCAAAGAAAATTCTATCTTTTTTAGTTCTGATAACTTAGAATTGAATCCTATACCTAATGCCTTGGTTAAAGACTCTTTCAGACTAAACAAAATGAATAAATTCATTTTGTTTAGTTCAATATAATTCAGTTCTTTTTCAGTGAAAATGAGAGATAACTCTTGTTTTGTAAATTGAAAAAAAAGTTTTCTCATTTTGTCTACTTCACAAATATCAATTCCAATGCCTACTATCTTTTCACCCAA